>NZ_BAABBO010000008.1:0-2289 GCF_039538005.1 Allohahella marinimesophila | reverse complement strand
TCCAAGATCATTAAGCCACTTCAGTACATGCTAGATCAGGAAAGGTGTATGGAACTGAGAATACTTAAGCAACAGGGCAAGAGCATTCGGGAGATGCAGCGGCTGACAGGCCATTCCAGGAACACGATCGGGCGTTTTCTGCGTGGTCAGAATCCCCCGAAATACGAGCGGCCGGCGCGAGGCTCACAAGTTGATAAATTTGAGCCGTACCTGAAGGAACGCTTGACTGCCGCCCATCCTCATCGGTTGCCCGCGCCAGTGCTGCTCAGAGAGCTGCAGCCGCGCGGTTATACTGGCAGCCTGCGCACCTTGAACTACTGGCTCGCGAAGCAGTATCCGGTAGCTGAGCCGGAGCCGCTGGTGCGTTTCGAAACTGAACCAGGTGCTCAGATGCAGGTGGACTGGGCGATCTTCCGACGCGGACCCTCGCCACTCTCGGCGTTCGTTGCAACGCTGGGCTGCAGCCGCTTTACCTATGTCGAGTTCGTAACGAGTGAGCGATTCGAAGTGCTCAGGGCCTGCCACGAGCATGCCTTTGAATACTTTCAGGGCGTGCCCCGCAACGTGCTCTACGACAATATGAAGACCGTCATTCTTGAGCGCAACGTCTACGGTGAAGGGCGACATAAATTCCATCCGGGGCTCTGGGAACTGGCAAGCACTTATGGCTTCGCACCGAAGGTCTGTCAGCCCTACCGGGCGCAGACCAAGGGCAAGGTAGAACGCTTCATCCGCTATCTGCGCTACAGCTTCTTCCATCCGCTGCGCTCACAGCTGGCCAGCGCAGGACTGCAGCTCGATGCTGCCACGGCTAACGCCGAAGTCCTCAAGTGGCTTCGTGATGTGGCCAACGTGCGTACGCACGACACGCTCAAGGCACGACCGGTCGATCTGCTCGAGGCAGAGCGGCCAGCACTGCTGCCGCTGCCTTCAGCTTCAGTAGAGGGTCCCGTTATCGACCGCGCGCCGGAACTCCCACGGAGTTGGCCGAGCTCTACACTGCAGCGACCACCGCAGAGCTACGATTGCTTCATGAATCCGGAGGCGCCATGAACATCTGTCATGAACAGATCCAGAGCTGAGAATGCCATACAAGTGTGAATGCTCGACGATAAATGAAGGCAGTATATGTCTGAGCGCCTTCACCCGGTTGTTCATCTGCAGGCTATTGAACCCAGCATCACTGATTCCAGAGGGGGCCTGGGGCTGCTTAACGAGGGCCTCGAAAATCCGCCGAAGATAGAGCCGCGAAACAGGCTGACCGATAGGGTCTTCAAAGCGCTGCCAATGGTAACGACCGAAGCAGACTATGAGCAGCTGCTGTCGTGGAATGTTGAGCTGGCACCCGCCAGCGCTTGAGGAGTGGGGTTGCTGGACCGCTTACGGTAATTTAACTAGCCGAGCCCTTGCTAAGCAGCTCGACTAGTTGTCCGCCAATTTTGAACGAATCTGTGCTAGCTTGGCAATCCCATGCTATCGAGACTGCCAGTTGGCTGCTATCAACGTGTTCATTTGCTCTTGTTCTACAGCAGTAAGGTTGATGTTTCCAGCATCGTCAGCGTTGAAGGAGGCCATTGCATTCACCAATGTCTCAACACCAGCTGAACTAATCTGTCCG
The DNA here is from genome assembly GCF_039538005.1 of Allohahella marinimesophila. Classification (NCBI taxonomy): domain Bacteria; kingdom Pseudomonadati; phylum Pseudomonadota; class Gammaproteobacteria; order Oceanospirillales; family Hahellaceae; genus Allohahella; species Allohahella marinimesophila. Next base: position 671 of record NZ_BAABBO010000008.1, on the reverse strand, counting down.
TCTTGCGTCACGATAGTTTCAATCTTGAAGTAGTTGCTTTCATACCAGCTACTAACCCGGATCGAATCGTTGTCCCCATAGTGGATCAGCAGATCGTCGCTTTCCCTGTTAAACCAAAGGTCGTCACTTTGGGTACTGTCTGCAAATTCGATCTTGTCTTTGTAGGCGTAGTAGCCGTTATCGAGTATGACATCCTCTCCATCGCCTTGGCTAAACGTGTAAATGTCTTCATAGTAACCACCGGTGAGGGTGTCATCGCCACGACCACCATTTAGGACACTGTTCCGGCTGTTATGCCAGTCGTTTTGCATTTTGTCATCGCCATCACCACCGAAGAGCTGGTTGGCGCCGGTGCCGCCGTTGAGGGTGTCGTTACCGCTGCCGCCTTCGATGATGTCGTTGCCACCGAGGCCGTTGATGACGTCGTCACCACCGTTGCCGCGCAGGGTGTCGCCCCAGTTGTTCAGACCCGTCAGTGTACCGGCCTCATCAGAGTCTTCCTGGATCAGCAGCTCGTTGGTCAGCTGGGTATTGCCCCAGATGGTACCATCAGCAAACTTGATTTCTTCGAGCTGATAGGTGGTGCCGGAGGCGAACCAGTTGCTGATGCGCACGCTATCGGTGCTACCAGCGATCTGGAACAGCAGGTCGTTGCCGTCACGGCTGTAGCT